>NZ_CP101829.1:2167500-2170000 GCF_031202855.1 Pelagibacterium sp. H642
TGCTGGGAAGTGACGGATTGCCAGGTCTGTATGTCCTTATCGGATTGGACATGCAGTGAGGCGGTTCCAGGAAATAGCCCCAGCTTATAGACCGTACCCGAAACCGACACAGGTGGACTGGTAGAGTATACCAAGGCGCTTGAGAGAACGATGCTGAAGGAACTCGGCAAATTGCACGCGTAACTTCGGGATAAGCGTGACCCGTTGATGGGCAACCATTGGCGGGTGGCACAAAAGAGGGGGTGGCGACTGTTTATTAAAAACACAGGGCTCTGCGAAGCCGCAAGGCGACGTATAGGGTCTGACGCCTGCCCGGTGCCGGAAGGTTAAAAGGAGAGGTGCAAGCCTTGAATTGAAGCCCCGGTAAACGGCGGCCGTAACTATAACGGTCCTAAGGTAGCGAAATTCCTTGTCGGGTAAGTTCCGACCTGCACGAATGGCGTAACGACTTCCCCACTGTCTCCAGCATCGACTCAGCGAAATTGAACTCCCCGTGAAGATGCGGGGTTCCTGCGGTCAGACGGAAAGACCCCGTGCACCTTTACTATAGCTTCACGCTGGCATTCGTGTCGGCATGTGCAGAATAGGTGGTAGGCTTTGAAGCGGGAACGCCAGTTCTCGTGGAGCCGCAATGTGAGATACCACCCTTATCGTCATGGATGTCTAACCGCGGTGTAACAGCACCCGGGACAGCGTGTGGTGGGTAGTTTGACTGGGGCGGTCGCCTCCCAAAGAGTAACGGAGGCGCGCGATGGTGGGCTCAGAGCGGTCGGAAATCGCTCGTTGAGTGCAATGGCATAAGCCTGCCTGACTGCGAGACTGACAAGTCGAGCAGAGACGAAAGTCGGTCATAGTGATCCGGTGGTCCCGCGTGGAAGGGCCATCGCTCAACGGATAAAAGGTACGCCGGGGATAACAGGCTGATGATGCCCAAGAGTCCTTATCGACGGCATCGTTTGGCACCTCGATGTCGGCTCATCACATCCTGGGGCTGGAGCAGGTCCCAAGGGTATGGCTGTTCGCCATTTAAAGTGGTACGTGAGCTGGGTTTAGAACGTCGTGAGACAGTTCGGTCCCTATCTGCCGTGGGTGTCGGAATATTGAGAGGAGCTGTCCCTAGTACGAGAGGACCGGGATGGACGAACCTCTGGTGGACCTGTTGTGGCGCCAGCCGCATTGCAGGGTAGCTAAGTTCGGACGGGATAACTGCTGAAAGCATCTAAGCAGGAAGCCTCCCTCAAAACCAGTATTCCCTATCAGAGCCGTGGAAGACCACCACGTCGATAGGCCGGGTGTGGAAGCGCAGCAATGCGTGAAGCTTACCGGTACTAATAGCTCGATCGACTTGATCGTTCTCATTTACCAATGATCGTAAAAGACCTTTTGACCTCACGGGTCGCACCGTTCTCAGCGTGACGCGCTAAAACCGCGCTACGCTTCGAACTGACCCTCCGGTGGGGCGCGCGAAAGCGCGAGGTCCTCGCAAAGCTCGTCCAGAGCAAACGCGAGACAGATCAAAAGACCAGTTACACGTCAGACAGGTTTGTTTGATCTGGTGGCTATGGCGAAGTGCCCAGAACCCGATCCCATTCCGAACTCGACCGTTAAACACTTCAGCGCCAATGGTACTGTGTCTCAAGGCACGGGAGAGTAGGTCGCCGCCAGATCTAACAAGCCTGTCAAACCCTTCTCAATACAAAACACAAAACAAAAAGCCCCGCAAACGCGGGGCTTTTTGCGTTCCAAAACCGCCATTGGACTCCCGCCGTCGCGGGAGCAGGCGCCGTTCTCATGACCCCTTCTCCCCTTGAAAGAACGCGACCGTTAAACACTTCTGCGCCAATGGTCCTGTGGAGCTTAAAGGTCAGTTCCCAGATCGAGCCTGAGGGCAGGCTCACCCTTCGTCGCATTGCCCCAGGTATGGTCCCTGACGTCACGTTTTAAGATACGTAGTTTTATCTACGTGTTTGCCCTCTCTATCCCCGACTATTGCGATTCCATAAAATCCCTTACGTGCATTATCAAAAGGGGGGGGCGCTATGGCGCTGATTTTCAATATCAGAGCGCAAGATCAGGTTCATTATACGATCGCAGTCAGGATAATCGGCTCCGACGCGATGCGAATCGCCGACAGTTTCCGCGGCGAACGCGTGGTGCTCGGCGAGTCGAGCGTGGCAGGCGTGTGGACAGCGGTCGCTGTCGGCACTTTGTCAGGATCATGGAGGGAGGGCGCGGTAACAAAGATGGTAATCACCGACATTACGCCTCTGCCTCACCCCCGGCGACTCGTTACTCACGGCGATCTCGAAACCGATGCCAATGGTGAGCCATATGGACTGGACGTTCTCGAAGAAAACGACGCCAAGACCATTCTGGCGGAATCCGGCTCCTATGATCACCTCGAGGCCTTGCAATTAATGGTGGCCGAAGATGCCGATCCCGTTGAGGATATTTTCGGTCGGGCATCGATCTACGAGGACGCAGGAACCGCTGAAGGTAG